>VXSK01000003.1:0-21560 GCA_009838035.1 Gammaproteobacteria bacterium | reverse complement strand
GGCTGGTGCTGGAAGTTCGTGCGCGGAATCCTGGAAGGGCAGGGACATCGCGTGTACACGCCCACCCTGACCGGCTGCGGCGAGCGCTCGCACCTGCTCCACCCCGGCATCGGGCTGGAGACGCACATTACCGACATCGTCAACGTGCTCGAATGGGAAGAGCTGGACAGTGTCGTACTGGTGGGTCATTCCTACGGCGGATGCGTCGTTTCGGGTGTTGCGGACCGGGCCAAGGACCGGCTGCGGCACCTGGTGTACCTGGACACGGTCGTACTGAGCGATGGCGAAAGCCTGGTCGGCTCACGCCGTCAGATGAGCGAAGCCGAGGGGGATGCCGATATCGAGCGCCGCCGGAGCATGGCGCCGGACGGCAAATACATCGTGGCGCGCTCCGGAGAGTTCTACGGCATTCCGCCCGAGCCCGCGGAAATCCTCAAGTGGGTGAACCGAAGGCTGACTCCGCACCCGCTGAAGAGCTGGCTGGAACCGGTGAAGTTCGAGAACGGCGGCGAACAAGGCGTGCCCAGGACCTTCATCCGCTGCACGGACCCCGAAATGCCCTTCAGCGGAATAAGGGACCACGCGATGTTCGCGAAGGAGCACCCTGAATGGCGCTATGAGGAACTGGCGACCGGGCACGACGCCATGGTGACCGAGCCGCAAGCCTGCGCCGACCTGTTCCTGGCCGCCGCGCAATCTTCGTAACCCCCGGAGCGGGGGCGCTTCCAGGGTTACATGTTGCGGCGGTACTGGCCGCCGACTTCGAAAAGCGCATCGGTAATCTGCCCGAGGGAGCAGCACCGTACCGCTTCCATCAGGACTTCGAATACGTTTTCGCCGCCCAATACGGCCTGCTGCAGGCGGTCCAGCATGGCTGGCGCCTCGTCGGCGTGGGCCTCATGAAACGCGACCAGTCGGCGAATCTGGCCTTCCTTCTCTTCCCCGGTGGAGCGGGCCAGCGGAATCGTCGTGGTGTCCGCCTGGCCCGGCGCTTCGCGCAGGAAGGTATTGACTCCGACGATGGGCAGGCTGCCGTCGTGCTTGCGCTGCTCGTATTCGAGCGATTCGTCCTGGATCCGGCCGCGCTGATAGCCGGTTTCCATGGCCCCCAGCACGCCGCCCCGCTCCGAAAGCCGTTCGAATTCCCTCAGCACCTGTTCCTCGACCAGGTCCGTGAGTTCCTCGATGATGAAAGATCCCTGGTTCGGGTTTTCGCTCCGCGCCAGGCCCCACTCGCGGTTGATGATGAGTTGTATCGCCACCGCACGCCGAACGCTGTCCTCGGTGGGCGTGGTGATAGCCTCGTCGTAGGCATTGGTGTGCTGGCTGTTGCAGTTGTCGTAGGCGCCGATCAGGGCCTGCAGGGTGGTGCGGATGTCGTTGAACTCGATTTCCTGGGCGTGCAGGGACCGGCCCGAGGTCTGCACGTGGTACTTGAGCTTCTGGCTGCGCTCGTTGGCGCCGTAGCGATCTCGCATGGCGACGGCCCAGATGCGGCGGGCGACCCGTCCCAGCACCGAGTACTCCGGGTCCATGCCGTTGGAGAAGAAGAACGAGAAATTCGGTGCGAACTCGTCGATCTTCATGCCGCGCGCCAGGTAAGCCTCCACGTAGGTAAAGCCGTTGGCCAGCGTGAAGGCCAGTTGGCTGATGGGATTGGCGCCGGCCTCGGCGATGTGGTAGCCGGAGATGGAAACGGAATAGAAATGCCGGACCTGGTTGCGGATGAAGTACTGCTGGACGTCACCCATCATCCGCAGGCTGAACTCGGTCGAGAAAATGCAGGTGTTCTGCCCCTGGTCCTCCTTGAGAATGTCGGCCTGCACCGTCCCGCGCACGCGTTTCAGCGCATCGGCCCTGATTTCCGCGGCTTCTTCCCTGTCCGGCGGCCCGCCGTTCGCTTCCGTGAACGCATCGAGCTGCTGGTCGATCGCGGTGTTCAGGAACATTGCGAGGATGGAGGGGGCCGGGCCGTTGATGGTCATGGAGACGGAGGTCGACGGGTTGCACAACTCGAAGCCCCGGTAGAGCACCTTCATGTCCTCGAGCGTGGCGATGGAAACGCCGGAATTGCCGACCTTCCCATAGATGTCCGGGCGGTGGCCGGGATCGAACCCGTAAAGCGTGACCGAATCGAAGGCCGTGGACAGGCGTTTGGCCTCGGAGTGCCGCGACAGGTAGTGAAACCGCCGGTTCGTGCGCGCCGGATCGCCCTCGCCGGCGAACATTCTCAGGGGTTCCTCGCCGCTGCGCTTGAAGGGGAACACGCCGGCCGTGAACGGAAAGCGCCCCGGCAGGTTCTCGCGCATCAGCCAGCCAAGCAGGTCGCCGTCGTCGCCATAGCGGGGCAGGGCCACCTTGCGCATTTCGTTGCCTGAAAGCGTCGTGAAGCTCAGCGAAGTGCGGACCTCGCCCCTGGACGTGACCTGGCGGTGTTCCTTGCCTGAATAGGCCGCGCGGACGGCGGGCCATTCCTCCAGCAGCGCCCGACATTCATCGTCCAGCGCGGCTTCGCGCCGCCGGATCAGCGATCTCAGCCTGCTTCCCGTTTTCTCGCCGCTGTCGTCGCCGGCTTCGTCCAGCATGCGCATCGCATCGCCAAGCCGCTGCCGTTCCCTGGCCACAGTCGTCTGATGCCCGACCCGTTCGTGATAAGCACGGACGGTCTCCGCGATTTCGGCCAGGTAGCGGACACGCGCCCCCGGAATGACGGCGGCCGAGCGGGACGGCGACCTGGTCTCAACCTCGGGAAGCAGCGCCTCGCCCCAGCCATCCAGCGAGTCGCTGAAGCCCTTGTCCCGGAGCGCGCCCAGGATGCCGTGGAACAGCGCCGTCACTCCGTCGTCGTTGACCCGCGAGGCGATCGCCCCGTACACCGGCATCGCTTCCGGATCGGTCCCGAACGCCTCCCGGTTCCGGATCATCTGCTTGCGGACGTCCCGCAGCGCGTCGGCGGCGCCTTTCCGGTCGAACTTGTTGATCGCGACGATATCGGCGAAATCCAGCATGTCGATCTTCTCGAGTTGGGTCGCCGCGCCGAATTCCGGCGTCATGACGTAGAGGCCGGCATCCGCGTGGGCCGTGATCGCGGCGTCGCCCTGGCCGATGCCGGAAGTCTCCACGATGATCAGGTCGAAGCCCGCGAGTTGGGCGGCCCCGAGGATTTCGGGCAGGGCGGCGGGGATTTCGCGGCCGGAGGCACGGGTGCCCAGCGATCGCATGAAGATGTGGGGATGGCCGATCGCGTTCATGCGTATGCGATCGCCCAGCAGAGCCCCGCCGGTCCTGCGGCGGGTCGGATCCACCGCGATGACCGCGATGCGCAGGTGATTCCCGAAGCAGAGACGGAAGCGGCGCACCAGTTCGTCGGTAAGCGAGGACTTGCCGGACCCTCCCGTGCCGGTGATGCCCAGAACGGGAGCGGCGCGGGCGGGTTCGGGCCAATCGACGCATTCCGTCAGGCCGCGTTCAATGCAGGTGATGGCGCGGCTCAGCGCGCCGAAATCGCCGGACTGCAGCCGATCCATCGGGACGCGCAACCTGTCTTTCCTCAAGGCCTTGCGCGCCTCGCGGAACACGTCCGCAACCATTCCCTTCAGCCCCATCTTCTGGCCGTCGTCGGGCGTGTAGATGCGGGTTATTCCATATTCGTGAAGCTCCCGGACCTCTTCCGGGACGATGACGCCTCCGCCGCCGCCGAACACCCGGATGTGGCTGGCGCCGCGCTCTCGCAGCATGTCCAGCGCATACTTGAAGTACTCAAGATGGCCGCCCTGATAGGAACTGAGGGCGATGGCGTGCGCGTCCTCGTGAATGGCCGCGGTGACGACTTCCTCGACCGAACGGTTGTGGCCGAGGTGGATGACTTCGGCGCCGGCGGCCTGGAGCAGGCGCCGTACGACATTGATGGCGGCGTCGTGGCCGTCGAAGAGGCTCGCGGCGGTTACGAATCGAAGCGGGGAACGTTTCCTGGTTGAAGCTCGCTCTATGCCCTGTCTGTGTCCGGATTCTGCGTGCGTGTCCATTTTCTTTCCTTCATATACCCTCCTCAGCGTCCTCACATTTCGTTCTTTATCCTAGCAGGGTTACATCAGGCCGGCTTCGAGTTGGGCGGCTTCGGACATCATGCTCTGATTCCAGGGCGGGTCGAAGACGAGTTCGACGGCCACGTCCTGGATGGTGGGGATCAGGGCGATTTTCTCGCGCACGTCCTCCACCAGGATTTCACCCATGCCGCAGCCGGGGGCGGTCAGCGTCATTTCCACGTCCACGTCCCGCCTGCCGTCGTCGCGGCGCCTGACCTCGCAGGAATAGACCAGGCCCAGGTCGACGATATTGACCGGGATTTCCGGGTCGTAGCATGTCTTCATCTGTTCCCACACCAGCGCTTCCACGTCGGAATCGCCGGCGTTGGCCGGCAGTTCAGGCGGCTCCGCGGGCTTCTTGCCGAGCGCGTCGGCGTCGACGCCGGCGATGCGGTACAGCCAGCCGTCCACATAGACGGTGAAGCTGCCGCCCAGCGACTGGGTGATGAACACGAGCTGTCCGGCGTGGAGTTGCGCCTCCTCGCCGGCAGGGATGATGACCGCCCTGCAGTCGCGGGTCAGGGTGACGGGCTCGCTCTGGTCGCCGAACATGGAATTTACTCGGTGCTCACGGTGTTCGGATCGTCGTCCAGCGCTGCGGTAAAGGTCTTCCAGGGCAGGGTGACGCAGCGGATCCGCGAAGGGTAGGAGCGAACGCTGCCCAGCGCGACGATTTCGCCCAGATCGCCCAACCCGTTCTCGACGCCGGGTTTGAACGCTTCCAGGACCTTCTCCGCCTGCTGCCTGGCCTGATCCGCAGCCTCGCCATCGAGTAATTCGGTCATCATCGACGCCGAAGCCAGGCAGATCGCGCATCCGGCGGCCTCGAAGCTGATCTCGGCGATGACCACTGGGAGCGAGGACGTCCCGTCCTCGCGGGAGGCCGGGACGCCTTCCTTCCTCGGTGTGCGGATGTACACGGTCACCTTGTCGCCGCACAGGGGATTGAATCCCTCGGCCACCCGGTCGGGCTCGTCCATGGCGTGGAAATTGCGCGGCGAACGGCAATGCTCCAGCACCGTGCGCTGGTAGAGGTTTTGCAGTTCGCTGCTCATCAGGCCTGGCCCAGCAGCTTGCGCGCGGTCCCGATCCCGGCGGCAAGACGGTCAATCTCTTCGTGGGTGTTGTAAAAGGCGAAAGACGCGCGGGAGGTGCCGGGCACGCCGAAGCGGTCCATCAGCGGCATCGCGCAATGGTGGCCGGCGCGAATGGCGACGCCTTCGTGGTCCAGGATAGTGCCCAGGTCGTGCGGATGAATGCCGTCGATCACGAACGACACGACCGCCGATTTGGGCGCAGCCGTCCCGATAATCTTCAGCCCCGGTACGTCCTGCAGACGCTCCGTCGCGTGCTCCAGCAAATCGTGCTCCAGGGCCGCGAGGCGCTCGAGCCCGTGCCCGGCGAGGTAGTCCATGGCCGCGCCAAGGCCGATGGCCCCGGAAATATTGGGGGTGCCGGCCTCGAACTTGTGCGGCGGGTCGTTGTAAGTGGTGCCGTCGAAACGAACTTCGAGGATCATCTCGCCACCGCCCAGAAACGGCGGCAGTTCGTCCAGCCAGGGCTTGCGCGCGTAGAGCGCGCCGATACCGGTCGGGGCGTACATCTTGTGGCCCGACAGCGCGTAGAAGTCGCAGCCCAGCTCCTGCACGTCGAGCGGGATATGTCCGGCGGCCTGGGCGCCGTCGATCAGGATCGGCGCGTTTGCGCGCCGCGCCAATTCGCAAATCTCCGCAATCGGATTGATTACACCCATGGCATTGGACACATGGGTTACCGCCACGAGTCGCGTCCTGCCGCCGATCAGCCCGGCGAGAGCGGCCATGTCGAGTGCGCCCGAGTCCAGCACCGGCGCCACCCGGATTTTCGCGCCGGTGCGTTCGCAAAGCTGCTGCCACGGCACGATGTTGGAGTGGTGCTCCATGCCCGTAAGCACGATTTCCGAGTCCGCATCCATGCGGAAGTCCATGCAGCGGGCCACCAGGTTGATGGACTCGGTGGCCCCGCGCGTAAAGACGATCTCGTCGGCGGACGCGGCATTGAGCCAGCCGCGAGCGCGTTCGCGCGCTCCCTCGAAGGCCGCGGTCGCCCGGTCGGAACGGGCGTGCACTCCCCGGTGTACGTTGGCGTGCATCTCGACTTCGTAGGCGGTCAGCGCGTCCATGACCGCCTGCGGCCGCTGGGTGGAAGCTGCGTTGTCCAGGTAGGCGAGGGGCTTGCCATGCACGGTCGTGGCCAGGCCGGGGAAGTCCGCACGCAGGGTCTGCGCCGACAGCGGCTCCCGGACTGCGGCGAGGCGGGCGGTGGCGCTGCTCATGAAGTTCAGGCCGCCAACCGTTGCGGCGCCAGATCCCGAAGCGCGCGGCTGAGCATTCCGTCAGCCATTTCCTGCGCCCGGGGCATTTCGATGTCGTTGCTGATCGACGATGCGAATGCCTGCACCAGCATGGCCCGCGCCTGATCCGGCGGCAGCCCGCGGGTCCTCAGGTAGAACAGCGCCGCTTCATCCAGCGCGCCGGTGGCGGCGCCGTGGGCGCACTGCACTTCGTCGGCGTAGACCTCCAGTTCCGGGCGGGTTTCCATGCGGGCGGATTCGTCGAGCAGGAGATTGTCGTTCCGCAGCCGCGCGTCGGCGCCCTGGACGTCCGGAGGAATCAATATCCTTCCCGCAAAGCCGCCGTGGCTCTCCGCGCCCAGAACGCAGCGGCACAGGCTCTCGCTCGCGGTGTGACGGGCATGGTGGGCTATTTCCAGGTCCAGTTCCGCGCGCCGTCCGGTGTCCGCCATCATCAGATGGCCGTGCCGGAAGCGCGACCGGGGACCCATCAGGCCGGCTCGCAGGGATTCGCGATCGAGGCTCGCGCCCGAACCCACGCGGACAAACTGCAGCCGCGCCTCCTCTGCAAGGCGAACCTGCCGGTTTATCTCGATCCGGCCTTCTCCCGAATCGTCCACGACGGCAACGTGGCGCATTCGGGCGCCCCGGCCTACTTGAACGTCAACCTCAAGGTGTGCGGCAAAGCCGCCCTGGCCCTCGTGAAGCTCCTCGAGGTCCAGAGTGCTTTCCGGTTCCAGCACGATCCGCAGGGCATCCGCCGCCGGAGCATCGGGGCGGTGGTTCAGGCGCAGGGTCTCGGCGCGCCGCTCCCCGGCCTTCACGACGATATCCATCGCCTTCCCGCTCACGCCGCCTCCCTGAGGAAAGGCTCGTATCCGGAAGCCTCCAGCTCGCCCACCAGTTCGGCGCCCCCGGAACGGGCGATGCTTCCACCGGCCAGCACGTGCACCCTGTCGGGCGAAACCAGGTTCAGGATCCGCTCGTAGTGGGTGATCAGAACGAACGCGCGCCGGCCGTCGCGCAGCGCGCGGATCCCCGAGGCAACGATCTTGAGGGCGTCGATGTCCAGCCCCGAATCGGTCTCGTCCAGTACCGCCAGGCGCGGTTTGAGCACCGCGAGCTGAAGGATCTCGTTGCGTTTCTTCTCTCCGCCGGAGAAGCCTTCGTTCACGCCGCGCTTGAGCAGCTCGGGCTTCAGTTTCAGCCGGGCCGCCTCCGCGCGTGCCTGCTTAAGAAAAGCGGCGGCGTTGATTTCTTCCTTGCCCGCCGCCTTGCGCTGCGCGTTCACTGCCGAGCGCAGCAGGTACATATTGCTCACGCCGGGTATTTCCACCGGGTATTGAAAGCCGAGGAACAGCCCCTTGCAGGCGCGTTCTTCGGGGTTGATGTCCAGCAGGTCCTCGCCGTCCAGCAATACGCTGCCGCCCGTGACCTCGTAGCCATCGCGGCCCGCCAGCGTCTGCGCCAGCGTGCTCTTGCCGGCGCCGTTCGGCCCCATGATGGCGTGCACTTCGCCGGCTCGGACTTCAAGCGAAAGCCCGCTGAGGATTTCCTTGTTCTCGACCGAGACCCTCAGATCGCGGATGTCCAGCAGCGGCGCGCTCATCCTATGGCGCCCTCCAGGCTGACGTTCATCAGGGCCTGCGCTTCGACCGCGAATTCCATCGGCAGCATGTTGAACACCTGCTTGCAGAAGCCGTTCACGATCAGGTTCACCGCATCCTCCTCGTCCAGGCCGCGTTGGCGGCAGTAGAACAACTGGTCCTCGGAAATCCGGGACGTGGTGGCCTCATGCTCCACCACGGCGTGCGGATGCGCGATGTCCATGTGCGGGAAGGTGTGGGCGCCGCAGTCGCGGCCGATCAGCAGCGAGTCGCACTGGGTGAAGTTGCGCGCGCCCTCGGCCCGCGGGAACACTTTCACGAGGCCGCGGTACGTGTTCTGCGCCTTGCCGGCGGAAATGCCCTTGCTGAGGATGTTGCTGCTGGTGTTGCGGCCGATGTGGATCATCTTCGTGCCGGTGTCGGCCTGCTGGAAGTTGTTGGTCACGGCCACCGAGTAGAACTCGCCGGTCGAGTTGTCGCCGCGCAGGATGCAGCTCGGATATTTCCAGGTGATCGCCGAGCCCGCTTCCACCTGGGTCCAGGAAATCGCCGAGTTGTCGCCGCGGCAGTCGCCCCGCTTGGTCACGAAGTTGTAAATCCCGCCGCGTCCTTCTTCATCGCCTGGGTACCAGTTCTGGACCGTCGAATACTTGATCCGGGCGTCCTTCAGCGCCACCAGTTCCACGACTGCGGCGTGCAACTGGTTCTCGTCGCGCATCGGCGCGGTGCAGCCTTCCAGGTAGCTGACTTCGCTGCCTTCGTCGGCGATGATCAGGGTGCGCTCGAACTGGCCCGTGTTCTGCTCGTTGATGCGGAAGTAGGTGGACAACTCCATCGGGCATTTCGTGTTCTTCGGAATGTAGACGAACGAGCCGTCGGTGAACACGGCCGAGTTGAGCGCCGCGAAGTAGTTGTCGCGGTAGGGCACCACGCTGCCCAGGTATTTGCGCACCAGGTCCGGGTGTTCGCGCACGGCCTCGGAGAACGGGCAGAAGATCACGCCGGCCTCGGCCAGGCGGCTCTTGAAGGTGGTGGCCACCGACACGCTGTCGAACACCGCGTCCACCGCGACGCCCGCCAGCCGGGCCCGCTCATGCAGGGGAATGCCCAGCTTGTCGTAGGTTTCCAGCAGCCGCGGATCGACTTCGTCCAGGCTCTTCGGCGCGTCCTTGGCCGGGCCGGGCGCCGAGTAATAGGAAATGGCCTGGTAATCGATCGGCGGGATGTTCAGCTTGGCCCAGCACGGCTCTTTTGCCTGGCGCCAATAGCGGTAGGCCCGGAGACGCCAGTCGAGCAGGAACTCCGGCTCGTCCTTGCGCGCGGAAATCACCCGGATTACGTCCTCGTCCAGCCCCGGGGGCAAGGTGTCGGATTCGATGTCGGTGACGAAGCCGTGGCGGTACTTGCGCTCGAGCAGTTCCCGCACTTCCGGGTTGCGTTCGGCGGTGCGGCTCATCGACCCATCCTCGCGCTGAGGTCGGCCGAAAGCGTGCGGGTCCTGAAGCCGGGAGCGGACCGCCTCAGGTCGCTCAGCGTGACCTCGGTCAGCGCGCCGCGAATTGCGCGGTTGATCTGCCGCCAGGCGCCGCCCACGGTACAGAATGATTCCAGCTCGCACTGGCTTTCCGCATGGCTGCATTCGGTGAGCGCCATCGGTCCTTCCAGCGCCTCGAGTATCTCTACGGCATTGATGTCACGGGCCGCTCGCGCCAGCCGGTAACCGCCCAGGGCGCCGCGCTCGGAGCGCACCAGGCCTCGTCCCGCCAGTTGCTTGAGAAGCTTCTGCGCAGTCGGCAACCTCAGCCGGGTGGCCGCGGCAATTTTCTTTGCCGAAAGCGACCGGCCCTCGGCCTGCGCCAGGCAGCCGAGAATCATGGTCCCGTAGTCCGTAAGCCTGCTGACTCTGAGCATCTTCGTGCGCTCCAAATCCAATCAGGACTATTTTAGTCCAAAATGAACTCAATAGCTGAAATTCCTTTCGTTGACACGGCTTATTGGAGAGAAAGCACAAGCCGCAAACCATCTTCTACTCTGCGAAGGACGCTTTGCGCAACACGACCCGCGCGTTCTTGCAGAAACTGGCGGTCCAGTGTGACAATTTGCGAGACGTTCACCACAGAGTCCGCCGGAAGCAAACCCGCGCGCTTGCTCAGCCGTACGTTGCCGGGAGCCTCGGCCAGATTCAGGTTGGATGTGACGGCTGCTGCTACTACGGTTTGTATGCGGCTGCGGTTGAATGCATCGGCCTGGACAATCAGGACGGGTCGCCGGTAGCCGGGTTCGGCGCCGGCGGGAACACCAAGATGCGCCCACCAGATCTCACCGCGCCTTACTTCCATTTCTCGCTGTCAAGCGATCGGAATTGCAATTCGGCCAATCCTGCGTCCAGTGTGGAGGCTTGGGCGTTGTCCCCATAGATCCGATTGAGCCGCCCCGTTACGTTCGCACGGGAGTGGCGCGCCAGGAACTCGCGCACAGCCCTGGCGTACAGTTCGCTGCGGGAAATACGTAATTCTCGAGCAGTTTCCTCGGCCGCCTCGAAAATTTCATCCTGAATGGAAATAGCAGTCTTCATACGTGAAGTATAACCGCAGTTATACCAGCCGGAACCTGCGGCTCCCGGAGATGACCTGCGGGACGTTAACTACGGGCCCTTATGCAATAATATGGGGCCATAAGTGCCTTTATGGGGAAAGAAAGGCAATAATGGACCTATTAGACGATTTGATCAAGGACTCTTTTGGGGCTGCCGCGGCCCGCGAGTTGTGCCGCAGAAGCGGGCTGTTCGAGCCGGGCCGGCTGTACAGGCGTATCGAAATCAGCGAAACGCTGCGAAAGGAATTTGTACGGCGTGGCGGGGCTTCCGGCACGACCAATGCCGCCGTGGCTACCGTATTGAAGAAGTGGCTCCTGACGCGCGCCAGCCCGTTTCGCCGAGAAACGCGGGGGCGCTACCGGTTCCTTGGCCGTGAGAGAGACACGACGCAATACCGCAGTACGGGTGTTGGGGGGTCTCCTGTGCGCGATGCTCCCATGGATTACGCGCCGACTCCCGAACGTGAAATCGGTGCGGGCCCTTGTGAAGTGTACGCCTGGTGCATGCCTGGATATGGGGCTACCCGAGACGGTCGCTGGCCGATAAGAATCGGCAGGGCCGGAACCGAAGGATTCAAGGGCCAGTTGCGCGACTTTCACGAAAACCTTCCGGAACGGCCCCGCTACCTGCTGAGGCTGGGTTGCGCCGACGATGCCGAAGCACGCAGGCGGGAGGCGCTGCTGCAAGCGTGGTTCACAGAACGTGGGCAACAGCTTGACGAGGCCCCGGGAGATGGATGGTTCGTGGCCAATCCCGGCCAGATCGACGAAGCGGCACAACACCTCATGGAGGGGGAGATGCATGGCCGCGGCATAACTCTTGAGGAAATGGACAAGCTATTTGCGGAAGCGACCAAGGACGTTCCGGACGAGGAATGGGCAAACCTGCCCGACGACCTGATCGACCGGCTTGACGAGTATCTGTACGGCGTGGACCGCTACCGCGAATGAAGACCGTTTTCGCTGACACGGCCTATTGGGTAGCCGTATTCCGGCCGCGCGATCAATGGCGCTCGGCGGCCCGGTTTGCGCTGCGGCAGTTGGGATCAGTCAATATCGTCACCACCGACGAAGTCCTGACCGAGTTCCTTGCCAGTGCGTCCAGGGGAGGGCCAGAGGTTCGTCTGAGCGCCGTTCGCAGCGTGCGGGAGCTGCAAAACAATCCCAGAGTGCGGGTCATGCCGCAGTCCAGGGAGTCGTTTCGCAAGGCGCTTGATCGCTACGCGGCGCGTACCGACAAGAGCTACAGTCTCCAGGATTGCGTGTCGATGAACGTCATGGAGGCTCAATCGATCACGGAGATTCTCACCAGCGACCGCCAATTCGAACAGGAGGGATTCACCGTGCTCATGAAACGGGCCAGCGCGCGTTCGAAGTCGGTTCAGGACGACTTCCCCAGGCCGGGATAATCGCTCACCCGACGGCCAGGTGGCGGCTTCTTCGGGTAAGGAATACACTACACGCCACAAGTGTCCGGACCTTGGGAGATTCACAGATGACGAACGCGAATTTGGCCGAAACCGCACAGGCCATGGTGGCGCCCGGCAAGGGCATCCTGGCGGCCGACGAAAGCACTCCAACGATCGGAAAGCGCTTTGCGGGCATCGGGGTGGAATCGACCGAGCCGCTACGCCGCGACTACCGCGCCATGCTGTTTGCCGCACCGGAAGCCGACCAGTACATCAGCGGCGTGATCCTGTTCGACGAGACCCTCAGGCAGACCATGCCGGACGGCGAACCTATACCTCAATACCTGGCGGGCCGCGGCATGATTCCGGGAATCAAGGTGGACAAGGGCGCCAAGCCGCTGGCCGGCTGCCCGGGAGAGAAGGTGACGGAAGGGCTGGACGGTTTGCGCGATCGTCTCGCCGAGTATCGAAGCCTGGGGGCGCAGTTCGCCAAGTGGCGGGCGGTGATCGCCATCGGCGAGGGCGCGCCCAGCGATTGCTGCGTGCACGCCAATGCCCATGCGCTGGCACGCTATGCGGCGCTATGCCAGGAGGCCGGCCTGGTGCCGATCGTGGAGCCGGAAGTGCTGATGGACGGACCGCACCCCATATCGCGCTGCGAGCAGGTGACCGGCGCGGTGCTCGACCAGACCTTCGATGAGCTGGAGCGGCACCGGGTGGAACTGGAAGGCATCGTGCTGAAGCCGAACATGGTCGTATCCGGCAACGAGTGTCCGGCGCAGGCCGGGGTGGAGGAGGTGGCGGAGGCCACCCTGCGAGTGCTGAAGGCGCATGTGCCGGCGGCGGTACCGGGCATCGCTTTTCTGTCCGGCGGGCAGTCGGCGGAAGAGGCAACGGCGCACCTGAGCGCCATGAACGCGCGGGGACCGCACCCCTGGCAGGTGTCCTTCTCGTACGGTCGCGCGCTGCAGGCGCCGGCGCTGACGGCGTGGCAGGGCAGGGCGGACCAGTTGGGCGATGCGCAACGGGCCTTCGGCGAGCGCGCCCGGCTCAACGGCCTGGCCCGCACCGGCGACTACCGACCGGAACTGGAAGCTGCCTGACCGGAAGGAGGTAGTCCCGTCCTCCATGAGGACGAGACGTCCTCGCTCCCGAGGATCAGGCTTTCGCGAGGCCGCGCAGCGGCGGTACCAGGTAATACAGGACCAGGTACGCCACCATCGAGCCGGCCAGGCCCGAGAGCGCCGGCACCAGCCATTCGGGCGCGTAGTAATAGCTCAGCAGTCCCAGCGGGTAAGCGAACAGCGCAGCCCAGTTGACGACCGGCAGGCGTGCATCCTCGCCCGCGTCCATTTTTCCGCGGGCCACGAAGTAGTAGTGCGCGATTACCGGACCGATCAGGGGCGGAACCCAGATCGCCAGCGCGCCGATCCAGAACAGGAACTGCTGGTAGATACCCAGCCCCAGTATGGTCCCCAGCAGCCCGCAGATCACCGTCATGACTCGGCGCGGCCGGCGCATGATGCTCGAAGTCTGGATGACCGGGAGGTAGAGGTTCGCATCGCCGGTGGTCCACAGCGCGACGCTCATTCCGATAACGCCCAGCCAGGCGATGAATCCGGCCTGTTCACGCAGGTAGGAAGTGAAATCGCCGTCGCCGCCATACACGACGCCGCCCAGCGCACCGACGATCTGCAGGAACCACTGCGCGATGATCAGAACGATGAACGGTATGGCGATGGCCACCCAGGCGCGCTTGGCGAAACGGGTGTATTCCGCCATTACCACCGCGCCGACGATCCACGAGCCGATAACGACGTTGACCCCGTTGAGCACGCTCAAGGGCGATTCCGAATTCGCGGCCTTGTCGGCCGATAGCGCGAGGAAGGCGTCCCAGCCGCCGGCCTGGCCGACGTTGAGGTCGATCGAATACAGTCCGACCGCCACAAGCACCACCACCGAAGGCACGCTGACCCATTCCAGCGCCTTGACGCCAAAATAGGTCGTCGCGGTGAAGAGCAGACCCGCGAGCAGTGCGACGACGTAAAAGGTGGTGCTGTCGAAGTCCTGTGCCCAGGCGAAGCCGAATGCCCCCACCACGATGCCCTGCCAGCCGATGGTCAAAAGGGCGATGAACAGCACCGGAATATAGGCGCCGAAGCGTCCGTAGACCAGCCGGTACAAGAGGCCGCTGTTACAGGCGGTCTTGTAGCCCATGTAGCCCACGACCGCCCCGATCGCGAAGTTGGCGAGGTTGCCGTAAAAGGACGCCTGGACCGCATCGGGCCAGAAGCTCATGCCTTTACCGAGGGCGCCGCCGGTCAGCAGGCCGGTCACCAGGAAACCCCATCCGAAGGCCAGCGTCAGCAGCGGCAGCGTATTGCGCCGTTGCGCGTCGCTGAGCGGCGTCAGCGGGTTGTCGGCGCTTTGCCGCTCCTCCTCGGGCTGCAAGGTCCACCATTCCCGTAGTCGATTCGCCATAGTCGGTATCCCCCCTCTATCCCCTCTGTTCCGACGATTCCTCATCGGATTCCTCGTCCCTGCTTTGGCGCCTGCCGCCGTCCTCGGCCATCATCTCCACCTGCTCCAGGCGCGCCTCGATACGGCTGCGCCGCACCTCGTCGGCATGCTCGGCGGCCTTCAGGGCGAGCTGAAGCTGGGTGTGCGCGCCATTCAGGTTGCGGCGCATGAGATGGTGCTCGGCCATGTAGTAGTGCGCATCGGCCGTCCGGCCCGATTCCCCGCTGGCCTGGGCCAGCAGCCGCATGGTCTCGAGATCGAGCTTGTCGTCCAGCAGATAGCCCATCAGCAGCTCGCGGGCGAGCGGCGCCTGTCCCTCGGCCAGCAGGACTTCCGCATAGCGATGCCCCAGGCTCAGGTTGCCGGGAAACAGCGCCAGCGCCTCTTCGAAAATACGCCGTGCCGTGCGGCCGTCTCCCGCAACCGCGTGGGTTCTTGCAATTGCGATCCTTAACGGGATGGAATCCGGATAGTCCGCCAGCAGGTTATTCAGAACAGCCATTGCCTCATCGGCGCGTCCCATATCCAGAAGGGCCAGGCCTTGACCGTAGAACCTTCCGACATCCGCCTCGGTCTCGGTGAGCGGTTGCGAGCGAAAATGCCGCATGGCCTCTTCCGGGCTGTCGCTCCCCAGCAGCCGGGCCTGGGCGCGGGCCAGGTAGTAGCTGAGGCTGTTGTCGACGTTGCGCATCATGTCCGGTGTGATCCGAGCGCGCGCCTCGGCCATGCGGTTGACATTGACGGGATGCGTGCGAAGGATTTCCGGTATGGCCCTGGCGGAAAGCGATTCCGCACGCGACATCGTCTCGAAGAAAGCGGGCAGGCCGCGGGGATCGAAACCGGCGGCGTAGAGCGTGCCGATGCCGATCCGGTCGGCCTCGTGTTCGTGCGCCCGGGTGAAATTGATCTGCTGCTGCTGCGCCATGCCGGTGCCGGCCATCAGCGCCCCCTGCATGAAGTCGCCGCCGCCGCCCATCAAACCGCCCACCAGCAGTGCCGCGAGCATCGTGGCCATGGTCATGATCGAGGTCCCGCGCATGGCCTGAATCTGCCGCGAAATGTGATTCTGGGTCACATGGGCGATCTCGTGCGCCAGAACTCCGGCCAATTCGCTCTCGTTGGCGGTCGCGTCGATCAGGCCCGTGTGCACGCCGATGTAGCCCCCCGGCAACGCGAACGCGTTGATGGATTGGGCCTTGACAACGAAAAAGTGGAACTGGTGGTCGCCGTTCTGCGCCCGGTAGGCCAGCCGCCGGCCCAGGCCGGTCACGTACTCGTTGATCTCCGGGTCGGTCACGAGCCGGCCGGCGCTGCGGAACTGCTCGATGACGCTCAGCGCGATGGCCCGCTCCTGTTCGCGCGTCAGCACCGTGTCGGCTGGGCTGCCCATGTCGGGCAATTCCGCGCCGCCTTGCATCTGCGCGCCCGCCGGCAGGGTCTGCAAGGTAAAGGCCAGCATGAGCGCTGCGCTGGTTGCGCGCATCAGCGGTCTCGCTGGCGGAGGGGCGTTCACAATTTGCGGACTGCCTCCAGCACTTCCTCGGCGTGTCCCTTAACCTTCACCTTTCGCCACTCGCGCCGCAACACGCCCTCTTCGTCAATCAGGAAGGTGCTGCGTTCGATACCCATGTACTTGCGTCCGTACATGCTCTTTTCCTTGATCACGTCATAGGCCTTGCACAGCGTTTCCTCCGGGTCCGACAGCAGGTGGAAAGGAAAGTCCTGCTTGGCGCGAAAGTTGTCGTGCGAACGAATGGACTCGCGCGAAACGCCCAGTATGACGGCATTGGCGGCCGTGAACTCGTCGTGCATATCGCGAAAATTCTGTCCTTCCAGCGTGCACCCGGGGGTGTTGTCCTTGGGGTAGAAGTAAAGCACCAGTCTGCTGCCCTTGAGATCGCCCAGCGTTTGCCGGTCGCCCGCGGTGCTGGCGGAATCGAAATCCGGCGCCGGCGCGCCCACTTCAGTCGTGCTCATTCTGGTCCTCCTTGCGGATCCTCCATTGCCGCCTAGCCGTGTATCGGTTCGATGACCGCGTCCAGGTTGTTCTTGTCGCAGAAATCATGAAAGTCTTCGCGCAGCACGGCAATGCCCACCTCGCGCGGCACATGCACCTCAATGCGCACCGCCAGCATGGCCGCGCCGGTACTTGGAGCATTGTAGCGCCGGGCGTGGACCTCGGCGACGGACAGTTCGCGCCGGGCAAAGAAACTCACCAGCGCCAGCACGAGGTTGTCCCGTTCCAGCGCCACGGCCTCCACGTGATAGGGAGCCGCGGGCGCCTCCGGCTCCCGCGAGGCCGTTTCGCTGACGGAAATCTCGCAGCCGGTGCGCTTGGCATAGCGCTCCAGCGCCGTGCGCACCTTGTTCATTGCATGCCAGTTGCCGTTGACCAGCAGCAGGGCGCCGAAGCTGTTTCCCAGTTGGGTCATGCGCGCGTCCCGGATGTCTCCGCCCGCCTCGCTGACCACTTCGCTGAGTTCGCGCGCGGACGCCTCTTCCTGCGGGCCCAGGGCCGATATCGCCAGTAATTTTTCCATGTTGCGGCTAGCTTACACGCGGGAGCGATAAAATGCCGCGCCGTTATGCGCGGAAGCCTCGTAGCCCTGGTGACGCCCATGGACGCCGCGGGCGCCGTGGATTATCCGGCCGTGGACCGGCTGATCGACTGGCACGCGGATTCAGGCACTGCCGCACTCGTCGTGGCCGGAACCACGGGCGAATCGGCAACGCTGACCCATGACGAGCACGCGGACCTGATTCGCTACGTCGCCGGGCGGGCCGGCGGCAGGATTCCGGTCGTGGCCGGCACCGGATCCAATTCCACGGCGCAGACGATCGCCCTGTCGCAGGCCGTGGCCGGTGCGGACATCGTCGCCTACCTGGTCGTTACGCCGTACTACAACAAGCCTACCCAGGAAGGCATGCTCCGGCATTTCACGGCGATTGCAGACGCCGTCGAGCAGCCCCTGATCCTCTACAATGTGCCGGTCAGGACAGCGGTGGACCTGTTGCCCGAGACGGTGGGCCGCCTGGCGGAACATCCCCGGATCGGGGCCTTGAAGGAAGCGACCGGCGAGGTCGAACGGGTAGGACGCTTGAGAGCGCTTTGCGGAGAGAGGTTTTCCTTGTACAGCGGTGATGATGCGACGGCGAGGGACTTCATGCTGGCCGGCGGTGACGGGGTGATTTCTGTAACCGCCAATGTTGCGCCCCGGGCCATGGCGGACATGTGCGGCGCCGCGCTGGCCGGAGATTCCGCGCGCGCCGCGGAACGCGACGCACCCCTCGCCGCATTGCATGACGCCTTGTTCGTGGAATCCAACCCCATTCCCGTGAAATGGGCCCTGAATCGCATGAACAGGATCGGGTCCGGCATCCGGCTTCCGCTCACCGAGCTATCGGAGCCGCATCGTGCACATGTGCAGGCTGCTCTGGACCTGGCGGGAGTGTCGTCATGAGCAAGCTGGCGCCAGCGGCTGGGCTGGCCGCGCTTGCCCTGGTCTTGCAGGGTTGCGGCGTGGTGGGTGGCGTGTTCGGCGGCGGCACGCCCCCGTGCGAGATGCCGCAGGAGTACCTGGTCGCCGAAGCCGCCAACCCGATGACTGCGCCCGAGGGACTGGAGACGCCCCAGGCTTTCGGCAATCTCGAAATTCCCGAAGGCGAGATACTTGAGGGCCAGGCGCGGCGGAACAACGGTTCCTGCCTGGAAGAACCTCCGCGGATCGAACAGCCCTAGCAGCCCGTGGCTGGCAACGGGCAGCCAAGCGCGATAATGGCGCATTGCCGGAGAGGTGGCCGAGTGGACGAAGGCGCCTGATTGGAGATCAGGTATACGGTCATACCGTATCGTGGGTTCGAATCCCACCCTCTCCGTCAAGTTATAGTTATAATACTCTGATATTATTAAATATTATAATCAGTCCGTGGTCTTGACAGGAAACAGCGGTACCGGCTCGCCGTAGCGCCGGCCCACCGCGTTCGTGCTCGACGCCGCGGTGTCGAGCACGAGCCAGCGCACGGCCGGCAGCCGTTGGAGCGGGGAGAAGTCCGCGATGGGATTCCCGGAAACACGCAGCCACACGAGCTTCTCCAGGTCGCCGAGCATCCAGATGTCGCGCAACCGGTTGTCCGCGAGGTCAAGCCGCTTAAGCGATCGCGCTTCCCGCAGCGGGGAGGCGTCCCTCACCCGGTTGTTCCCCAGGCCCAGGTGCGCGAGTTTCTGCAGGGCCCAAAACGGCGCCAGGTCCGAGACCTCGTTGCCGTTCAGCACCAGCACCTCGAGGTGGCGCAGTTCCGACAGCGGCCGCAGGTCCGCCACCCGGTTCCCCGACAGGTCCAGCCGGCGCAGCGCCGTCAGTCCCGAAAGTGGCCACAGATCGGAGATGGCATTGCCTGACAGGTCGAGTACGCGCAGGTGCTCGAGACTCCCGAGCGCGGTGATGTCTCCGATGGTGTTGTCGCCGAGGTCCAGCACCTCCAGGTCTGCAATGGCCGCCAGCGGCCACAGGTCGGAGACGCCGTTGCCCGACAGGTCGAGCACGCGCAGGTTCTCGAGACTCCCGAGCGCGGTGACGTCGCTCACGGCGTTGTTGTCGAGGTCCAGCACCTCCAGGTCCACCATGGCCGCCAGCGGCCACACGTCCACCAGGCCGCGCGACGGCAGGTGCAGCACCTCGATTTTCTGCCCGCGCGCGAAGCCGGCCGCGGGCATCGGCTGCGCCGGCATCGACTGCGCCGGCGACTCCGTCGGGACGGCCTCCCGAGACTCCGTCTCCGTTACGTGCCGCACGGGATGGCCTATCAGCGCCGGTGCCGGATTGTATGAAGTGTCCTGCAGCGGGTGCATCGGCGCCGGCAGGTAGCTGACCGACACGCGCTCCCAAGGCTCGAGGGTTCGCGACAGGGTCAGCACCGCATCGCCGCCGGCCACGGCGACCGATTCGACCGCGACCGCCGCCGCGCCGGTCGAAGAGTTCGCCGCGACCATGAAGTCGCCCGACGCCGGCGCCGAGCCGCCGTCCAGCGCCCGGTCGAAGTGCAGCGTCAGAGCCGCCCCGGACACCGTCGCACTCTGAAGCGACATGCTCGCAGCCGGCCCGCACGACACGCCGACATCCTCCGAATGGCGACAATTGTTTATTCCCCAGCCCCTGAACGAGCAATCGGCCAGCCGCGACTCCGTGCCCGCGCAGCGCACGTCGTCCATCCAGATCGTCCCGGTGCCCGCGCCGAACGCCGCCCGGGTGTGCACCTCGCCACCCGTGTAGCCGAGCTGCCGGCACACCACCTCCGCGTCTTCCGAGACGAAGCGGTCGTCGCAAACCGTGCCCCACTCGCCGTCGTGGAAGATCTCCACGCGACCTTCTTGTTCCGTGCTGCCGTTGACCAGGCGTACGTCACCGTCGGCAGTTCCGTTCGCGGCGTCCGTGCGGCCGGATGCCGACGGCGACCAGTCGCCCGTGCCCTCGGCGTTCGACGCCCGCACGCGCACCTCGTAGGCCGTGTCGGCGGTGAGCCCGGTGATGCGTTTTGTCGTGCCCGTGCCGGTGTGGTTCGCGCTCGCCCAGTTGCCCCCCGTCTCGCGGTAGTGCACGTCATAGCCGGTGATCGCCGCGCCGTTGTCGTCCGGTGCCGTCCACGACACGTCGAGCCACGTTTCCCCGGCCGTCAGCGTCGGCGCCGAAGGCGCATCCGGCGCCTCGGCAGCTACCTCCGTCCGCCTGGTCGCCGCCGGAGACCAGTCCCCCGCGCCCTCGGAATTCGAAGCGCGCACGCGCACCTCGTAGGCCGTGTCCGGGGTCAGGCTCTCGATCCGCTTCGTGGTGGTCGTGCCGGAGTGGTTCGCGTCCGTCCAGTTACCGCCCGTTTCGCGGTAGTGCACGTCATAGCCGGTGATCACCGCGCCGTTGTCCGCGGGCGCCGTCCACGACGCCTCAAGCCACGTCTCCCCGGCCGTCAGCGTCGGCGCCGAAGGCGCGTCCGGCGCCTCGGCCGCCGCGTCGGTCCGCCCGGACGCCGCCGGCGACCAGTCCCCCGCTCCCTCAGAATTCGACGCCCGCACGCGCACCTCGTAGGCCGTATCGGCGGTGAGACCGGTGATGCGTTTTGTCGTGCCCGTGCCGGTGTGGCCCGCGTCCTGCCAGTTGCCGCCCGTCTCGCGGTAGTGGACGTCATAGCCCGTGATCGCTGAGCCGTTGTCCGCTGGCGCGGTCCACGACACGTCGAGCCACGTCTCCCCGGCCGTCAGCGTCGGCGCCGACGGTGCGTCGGGTACCTCCGCCGCCGGACCCTCGATCGTCGCCGAAGCAGGGGCCGACAGCGGACGGCCGTCCGGCGTACAGATCGCCCCTGCGGTACCGCAGCTGCCGGTCGTCGCCGGGAGACTCACCGTCACGTCGTCATCGCCGGAAGGCTCGATCCTCAGTATCCACCGATCGTAAGAGCCCTGGACGGCACGTCGTCTGCCCCGGAACGTGCCGCCGGTCAGCTGGAGGGCATCCTGGATCGCCTGGTTCTTGTCGAACGACTCGGTGCCGTCGAACACCGCCTCGGAGAACGCGAGTTCGAGGTTGAACACGCTCGACCCATCATGCTCGTCGGGCACGTTCTGGAACCAGGCTCCGAGCGCCGCGGCCGTGTTGTTGGTCACCGCTTGGTCGGCGAAGGACGCCACCTCGTTGCCGGCGGCATCCTGGAGCCTGTTGGCCGTGCCTGATGTCGGCGGGGTGTAGCTCACCGTCACCGCGTCGGTCGAGACCACCGCCGTGGCGAGCGTCAGCGTCACCGTCGCGCCGCTGATCGAGGGAGAGCCGGTGAGCGCCACGGTCGTCTCCGAACCCCCCGACGGGGTCTTCTTCACCGTGAACGCGCCGTTGGCGAGGTTCGCGGCGGCGGCCAACGCCTCGTTGAAGGAGATGACCAGTGTCGCGCCATTGACTGTCGCGCCCGTCGCCGTCGGCGCGGTCATGTCGCCCGCCCCCCGCGTCACGACCACCGTGTAGGTCTGGGT